>NZ_POWN01000020.1:0-6039 GCF_002928355.1 Pantoea sp. ICBG 828
GGGGGCTAGGCTTGGGGGGTTAGGGGATGCCCTTGAGGTTGATTTTGAGGATGTATGTCCGGAAGATTGCATGTTGTATCTAAGCCCGAGAAGCAGTTTCTTGATGACGCCGTTTTTGCGGCAGAGCGGGCAAAATGCTGTCCGGTCTGGAAAAAAAAGAGGTGCTTCGCGTGGCCTGCAATCAACTGCTGTGACCGCGCGAGGCCGTGAAAAAGGCCCTTGTGGACGAGAGACAGCCTGCTAAGTTCACTTGCAGTAAGCCAAAGCCGTTTCGTCGTTAACCCGCAACGCTCGCCGCAGCGTTCGTCTGGCGTAGCCAAGGGAACCGAGGAAGCGTCATTTCATCCGTTCTGTGCCCGTGGCACGTTAACTCCGGAGTGCTTCTGTGATTAAACATCATAAAACCGCCCTGAACATGGCAAAATTCATTCAGGGACAAAGCCTTCTTCTGCTGGAGAAGCTCAACGAGCTGGACCTGGATACGGAAGCTGACATGTGCGAACGGCTTCATGAGGACGCCGAGCGTCTTCATGTCGGCCTTCTGGCAAAGTTAAATCAGGAATAACGGTATCCGCATGGCGAAAGTATCTATCAGCGAGGCCGCTAGGCTTACAGGTAAAAGCAGGACAACGCTGCACAGGCTTATCAAAACAGGTGAACTGTCTACCTGTTCAGGTGTGCGCAACTCAAAAATGATAGATGTATCAGAGCTTATACGCGTTTTCGGCGATATCTCTTCGACTGTTGTTGGACAGCCTATAGAACAGGTTTCTGAACAGCGTGTTACAGTGAATGATACAGCTAATGCACAGCTCGTTCATAGCCTGAAACAGGAAGTTGAACACCTCCGTACACTGGTTTCTGCTCAGGAGTCGCATATCGACAGCCTTAAGCAGTCCCTCCACCTTCTTGAACATAAAAAAGAGACAGCGCCGCCAGTATTGCCTGGCGGCAAATGGTGGCAGTTCTGGAAATAGCCGGCTGACAGCACCTGCTTTTCCGGTAATTCTGGCCCCGACGGCGTGGTTGCTTCTGCGCTTCCTGCGACTCAGCTGGTATCTGTGCATTGGGGGACGAATTGTTGAGTTCTTGCGAGGTTTCCTTAGGTCGCTGACCTGTTCGCGGCTTACGCCGGGCTGACTTGCGTCAGACTCCACCCACACACCAGTCTCCTTGTGTCGCCATCGATACCGAGCCGTTCTTTTTCCTTTTTTAATAAAACCTGCCTGCAGTCGCGCCGGCAGCGTTGCAGTTAAAAGCCCATTCAGGGCGTATGAAAACACGTAATACGTGCACGTCAGATTGTGGAAATCGCCGTCAGACGTCGTGCCGCAGGGGCTGCAGCAGGTCAGAAAACTTAACGCCGGACAGGAAATGTTTTGTACTACCGCCATCTCGATGGCAGCATCACAAAACGAGTTAGTCAGGGCTTTCGCCCCGACACCCAATTCATCCAGGACCTGCTGATGAGCATTAAACAACCCCGCCAAAAGACGAAGCTGATACAAGTTCGCTGTACAGAAGACGAGTATGAGCAGATCCATGAAAGTGCCCGTGCAAGCGGCCTTACTGTTGCTGAATATATCCGGCGAATTTCGCTTCATCGCCGAATAACCCCTGTGAAAACTGATTATGCACTCGTTTCAGAGATCATCACCCTCGGGAAGCAGCAGAACATTTTGGCGTTTCAGGATGGCGGCATTCATAGCAGTCAGTACACTGATATCCTCGAGGCGATTAAGAATGCCATTAACAAGGCGGCCTCAACTTTCGGTTAAAGAACTGGCTGATTTCTGGCGCGCCAGGGGCCTGGCCAACGTCTCACGGTTGCACAGTAAATTGCGCACCCGTTCACCGTTATTCGTGAGGTTCAGTGGTGCTTTTGACGGTTCCACAGGATTTTAGCTGCTAAAATCCCGGCTATTCATGTCCGTGCATAGTCATGCAGCCGCACCAGAATCATCAGGGGCGTTTTTCATGATTCTGGACAGGGAAAGGTGCCGGAAACGGCCCGCTCGCGTCAGAATCGCACTGAGGGCCTCTCAGGGGGTGCGGGCAAGCACTTTTATGTTAAATCTGAGAATGGCTGGCAAAGCGCGTTGAAGATGACGCATTTTTTTTCATATTGGTATAGTGCTTTTTTGGCTTTAAATCAGAGGTAAAAATGGAAAGTCTGTTTGTCTACGGCACGCTGGGGCCAGGTCGTCCGAACGCACATGTGCTTGAGCAAATCGGGGGAAGTTGGACTGAGGGGCATGTTGGCGGCTCGTTGCTCAATAAGGGCTGGGGAGCGGAGATGGGCTTCCCCGGCATTGTGTTGGATAACAGCGGTAATCGCGTGAATGGCTTTGTGTTCTTCTCAGAAAATCTAAGCCAGCATTGGCCTGCGCTCGATGAATTTGAAGGTGAAGAATATGAGCGCGTGCCTGTGGAGGTAACCACCGAAGACGGACAGAGTGTCCAATCCTGTATCTACATGTTGAAAAACGACCTCTGAGCCAGAGAACCCCGCCTTGAGTGGGGTTTTTATATGCTTCGCCCAAGAGATGTTATGGTAAATTTTGTAACTAAGAAAGTGACCGGCTCTCAGCCGGTCACTTTATATGATTAAAACCTCATCATATTTATGCTTTTAGTGATTGCTTTTATCAGAAAAAGTACCGGCGTTTAAACTATTCTGAGCTAAAAGCAATGCATCTGAGTAGTTATTGTTCGCCAACCTTATGCTTTCTTCTCTATTTTTCTTTTCCTGATCAATAAAATTAGCTATTTTATCTTGAAGTTCCAAGTCAGGAACTGGGATTTGTGTTTTCATTACATCACTATCTAATATGGCAGGATAGCTTGACCCGGTAGAGAATTTTCTGAACTGCTCTAATGTGCTCTCCATTTTCAAAACAAATTGCAAATATAGTGGGTTGATTTTGTCTTTTTTGCAACGGATAACACTAAATCCTGTAGAGGCTATCTGATCATTTAGTTCAGAAGGAACAATGGCTATTGCTCCCCTAGTCGGGCGACAAGTAGAAATAATTATATCTTCTTTCATAACAACCTTTCGTGCTCGCGATGGTGCCTCTTCACCCGTTAACTCTTGCGGGGATACTATTGTACCTGATGTGATGTCAACGCATGAAATATCAATATATTGGAAAATTTTATCAGGATTTTTAGTTGGATCTCTTTTTTCTTTCACAATAAAAGCAACATCGGAAATATTTTTTATTAATTCCCTGTTGAATTTTCTTATTTCTTCTGGAGGCAAGTGGTAATCAATATCCCAACGCCCTTCCTGGCTAAGATTATCCTGAGTCTCTATTTTTATTTTCACTTCCACCCCTCCATTTTATGGAATGCTTCAATAACATTATTTATTTCACTCCCTTGCTTAATTCGGCCGGTGGCATCAAAACCTATATTTTCTATTTCGCAAAGGAAAACGTTATTTTTACTTGCGCATTCATTTTTCTTTCTTTTTTGGAAAATGCACAAAGATGTTTTTACCATTGCGCCATATGGCTGAAAAGTCTCTTCAGGCAAGCTAATTATGGCTTTTAATTTCGCCTTGTTTAAAACCCACTCCCTTACGAATAAAGATGTCTTGTTTTTTAAAAGACCATCAGGGAGAACTATAGCTAATTTTCCACCAGGCTTAAGAAACTGAAAGCATCTCTCTAAGCCTATGATTTCTAATGGTAATGATTTTTTCTTGTTCCCTAACTCGAACCTGCCGACCATACCCATAACTTCTTGTCGCATAATTGATCCAAATGGTGGATTTGTCATGATTATATCAAAAACTTCAGGAGATTGATTATTATCACCGCCTATGGAAACAATGTCAGGATAATTATCAAAGCTTAATAAAGAGTCGAGGTTTCTGATATTTGTATGCCCGTCATCATGTAACATCATATCAGTCATTGCTATACGAACCATTCGATCTGATTTTTCTATGCCATGCAAATGGAAAAATTTAAATTGATGAATGCCATAGTCATCTAGAGTTTCACGCTGGTTATCCATAACATAATCTAAGCATTTACTAAGGAAGTGACCTGATCCACAGAAGGGATCTAAAATCACATCGGACGCAGTCGGCTTAACTAAACCTATAGCTAACTCAACAATAGGGTCTGGTGTAAAATATTGTCCCATACCCGCTCTTATAGCTGATCCCAGAACCTTTTGGAAAGCAGTTCCTTTTATGTCTGCCTTACTATCAACAAATGAAAAATCTTGTATTTTCTCTACGACCTTGAAAAGAGCTACATCGCTGAGCTTTATAGGAGCCTTAAACACTCCTCTTGATCGCTCATATCCTGGTATTCTTTGGCTATAAACTTCTAATTCTTTTTGCTTGGCCTCTTCATAAAGTTCTCTAATGTTAGAAGCTGCTTCTGAAGGGTTAGCTGCACCATATGTTTGAAAACCGAAATCTGTTCCTAAGGGTTTTTCTATTGTTTTTCTTTCATCAAATATTTTCACATAAATTATCTTTGATAACTCATCTAAAGCTTCATCATCATGAAGGCCATCAACATCTCTTAGAATATTATGACATTCCACTAATAGTTTGTTGTATTCTTCAGTTATCGGCGTTAGGCCTGTCTTTCGGCCGTCCTTCAAATGATTTAATTCTCTTGATAGCTTTACTTTAACTGATAAATCACCACCATATAAAGGTATGTCAGATATATAGTCAAAATCATTTGGGTCTATTTTTTTTCTTACGCTTTTTGTTGTTACACCATCGGTTACCATTCCAATGGTTGCGGTATGAGTAGAAGCTAAATACGATTCTAATTGACGCTCTGCCTCCTTATACTCTATAGGAGGAGAGTTCCTAGATTTTGTTTCAATAATTAAAAAAGGCCGTCTATTGTCATTTTTAATTGTAATATCAGCCTGCTTTTCTGATGAACCCATTTTAATTGATTCTTCAATGGTTATCTTTTCACCTAGCCAGCTACGGGGGTACTTATAGACTGTTATTAAACGATGTAATACCCATTGACGAACAAATTCTTCAATCGCATCTGGAGCTCCATCAAGTGAACCATGATTCGCTTCCCAATCTATAGCTCTTCTTCTGGCTGATGCTACATCGCCATGGCTTTGAAATAACCAATCGTCTGGATGAATAAGATCAAACTCACCTAAGCTTGCCATCTGTTACCTTCAGTAAAGTTAAAGCACTATTGAAAGAGCCTTTAAAAGTCGAAATCGCATTTTACACGTGCCGTGTAATTTTTCCACTACGTTTAAATTTATTGATTTATGGATGCTTGACGAAAAAGGAAGCAACAGAAAAGTTTCTTGAGATTAGGATAGGGCCAAGGTAATCTCATTGGCAAGAAACGAAAAAAACCGCCTTGGCGGGCGGTTTTTTCGAAGGTTTTCAAGAGTTGGCGCTCTTTTGAACCGTGGTAACTGGCTTTCGCGGAGCGCAGTCACCTAAACTGTCCTTCCAGTGTAGCCGTAGTCAGGCCAACACTTCAAGAACTCTTGTAAAGTCTGTTAGACAACATCGCTCCGCAAACCTTTTACCAATGGCTACCGCCAATGGCGATTTGTCGTGTCTGTCAGGGTTGGACTCAAGAGAATAGTTACCTGAACATGACGTGGTAGTCGGGCTGAACGGGGAGTTCGTGCATACAGCCCAGCTTGGAGCGAACCACCTAAGCAGAACTCAGTGTCAGGCGTGGAATGAGAAGACGCGGCCATAACAGCGGAAAGACATGGGTACACTGTACGGTGGGAACAGGAGAGCGCACGAGGGAGCCGCCGGAGGGAAACGTCCGGCATCTTTAAGTCCTGTCGGGTTTCGTCCTTCTGATTTGAGTACCGGAAATCGGTGATTTCTGTGAAACTCGTCAGGAGGGCGGAGCCTATGGAAAACCGGGGAACTTGGGGGCTAGGCTTGGGGGGTTAGGGGATGCCCTTGAGGTTGATTTTGAGGATGTATGTCCGGAAGATTGCATGTTGTATCTAAGCCCGAGAAGCAGTTTCTTGATGACGCCGTTTTTGCGGCAGAGC
>NZ_POWN01000021.1:0-2815 GCF_002928355.1 Pantoea sp. ICBG 828
AAACGCCTGTGGGTTGTGAGGTTAAGCGACTAAGCGTACACGGTGGATGCCCTGGCAGTCAGAGGCGATGAAGGACGTGCTAATCTGCGAAAAGCGACGGTAAGGTGATATGAACCGCTACAGCCGTCGATGTCCGAATGGGGAAACCCGGTGCACTCTGTGCATCATCGTTTGATGAATACATAGTCAAACGAGGCGAACCGGGGGAACTGAAACATCTAAGTACCCCGAGGAAAAGAAATCAACCGAGATTCCCCCAGTAGCGGCGAGCGAACGGGGAGCAGCCCAGGACCTGAATCAGCTTGTGCATCAGTGGAAGCGTCTGGAAAGTCGCGCGATACCGGGTGACAGCCCCGTACACGAAGATGCACAGGTTGTGAGTCCGACGAGTAGGGCGGGACACGTGGTATCCTGTCTGAACATGGGGGGACCATCCTCCAAGGCTAAATACTCCTGACTGACCGATAGTGAACCAGTACCGTGAGGGAAAGGCGAAAAGAACCCCGGCGAGGGGAGTGAAACAGAACCTGAAACCGTGTACGTACAAGCAGTGGGAGCCTACCTGTTAGGTGACTGCGTACCTTTTGTATAATGGGTCAGCGACTTATATTCTGTAGCAAGGTTAACCGCATAGGGGAGCCGAAGGGAAACCGAGTCTTAATTGGGCGTTAAGTTGCAGGGTATAGACCCGAAACCCGGTGATCTAGCCATGGGCAGGTTGAAGGTTGGGTAACACTAACTGGAGGACCGAACCGACTAATGTTGAAAAATTAGCGGATGACTTGTGGCTGGGGGTGAAAGGCCAATCAAACCGGGAGATAGCTGGTTCTCCCCGAAAGCTATTTAGGTAGCGCCTCGTGAACTCATCTCCGGGGGTAGAGCACTGTTTCGGCTAGGGGGCCATCCCGGCTTACCAACCCGATGCAAACTGCGAATACCGGAGAATGTTATCACGGGAGACACACGGCGGGTGCTAACGTCCGTCGTGAAGAGGGAAACAACCCAGACCGCCAGCTAAGGTCCCAAAGTCATGGTTAAGTGGGAAACGATGTGGGAAGGCACAGACAGCCAGGATGTTGGCTTAGAAGCAGCCATCATTTAAAGAAAGCGTAATAGCTCACTGGTCGAGTCGGCCTGCGCGGAAGATGTAACGGGGCTAAACCATGCACCGAAGCTGCGGCAGCGACACTATGTGTTGTTGGGTAGGGGAGCGTTCTGTAAGCCGCTGAAGGTGTGCTGTGAGGCACGCTGGAGGTATCAGAAGTGCGAATGCTGACATAAGTAACGATAAAGCGGGTGAAAAGCCCGCTCGCCGGAAGACCAAGGGTTCCTGTCCAACGTTAATCGGGGCAGGGTGAGTCGACCCCTAAGGCGAGGCTGAAAAGCGTAGTCGATGGGAAACAGGTTAATATTCCTGTACTTGGTGTTACTGCGAAGGGGGGACGGAGAAGGCTAGGTTATCCGGGCGACGGTTGTCCCGGTTTAAGCGTGCAGGTGTGAAGACCAGGCAAATCCGGTCTTCTTTAACACTGAGGCGTGATGACGAGCCGCCACGGCGGTGAAGTAACTGATGCCCTGCTTCCAGGAAAAGCCTCTAAGCTCCAGGTAACACGAAATCGTACCCCAAACCGACACAGGTGGTCAGGTAGAGAATACCAAGGCGCTTGAGAGAACTCGGGTGAAGGAACTAGGCAAAATGGTGCCGTAACTTCGGGAGAAGGCACGCTGGCGCGTAGGTGAAGGGACTTGCTCCCGGAGCCGAAGCCAGTCGAAGATACCAGCTGGCTGCAACTGTTTATTAAAAACACAGCACTGTGCAAACACGAAAGTGGACGTATACGGTGTGACGCCTGCCCGGTGCCGGAAGGTTAATTGATGGGGTTATCCGCAAGGAGAAGCTCTTGATCGAAGCCCCGGTAAACGGCGGCCGTAACTATAACGGTCCTAAGGTAGCGAAATTCCTTGTCGGGTAAGTTCCGACCTGCACGAATGGCGTAATGATGGCCAGGCTGTCTCCACCCGAGACTCAGTGAAATTGAAATCGCTGTGAAGATGCAGTGTACCCGCGGCAAGACGGAAAGACCCCGTGAACCTTTACTATAGCTTGACACTGAACATTGAGCCTTGATGTGTAGGATAGGTGGGAGGCTTTGAAGCGCGGACGCCAGTCTGCGTGGAGCCAACCTTGAAATACCACCCTTTAATGTTTGATGTTCTAACGTAGGCCCGTGATCCGGGCTGCGGACAGTGTCTGGTGGGTAGTTTGACTGGGGCGGTCTCCTCCCAAAGCGTAACGGAGGAGCACGAAGGTTGGCTAATCCTGGTCGGACATCAGGAGGTTAGTGCAATGGCATAAGCCAGCTTGACTGCGAGAGTGACGGCTCGAGCAGGTGCGAAAGCAGGTCATAGTGATCCGGTGGTTCTGAATGGAAGGGCCATCGCTCAACGGATAAAAGGTACTCCGGGGATAACAGGCTGATACCGCCCAAGAGTTCATATCGACGGCGGTGTTTGGCACCTCGATGTCGGCTCATCACATCCTGGGGCTGAAGTAGGTCCCAAGGGTACGGCTGTTCGCCGTTTAAAGTGGTACGCGAGCTGGGTTTAGAACGTCGTGAGACAGTTCGGTCCCTATCTGCCGTGGGCGCTGGAGAATTGAGGGGGGTTGCTCCTAGTACGAGAGGACCGGAGTGAACGCACCGCTGGTGTTCGGGTTGTCATGCCAATGGCACTGCCCGGTAGCTAAGTGCGGAAGAGATAAGTGCTGAAAGCATCTAAGCACGAAACTTGCCCCGAGATGAGTTCTCCCTGACCC
>NZ_POWN01000022.1:0-1588 GCF_002928355.1 Pantoea sp. ICBG 828
ATCAGACAATCTGTGTGAGCACTTCGCGGGAAGGTATCTTCAGGTAAGGAGGTGATCCAACCGCAGGTTCCCCTACGGTTACCTTGTTACGACTTCACCCCAGTCATGAATCACAAAGTGGTAAGCGCCCTCCCGAAGGTTAAGCTACCTACTTCTTTTGCAACCCACTCCCATGGTGTGACGGGCGGTGTGTACAAGGCCCGGGAACGTATTCACCGTAGCATTCTGATCTACGATTACTAGCGATTCCGACTTCATGGAGTCGAGTTGCAGACTCCAATCCGGACTACGACGCACTTTATGAGGTCCGCTTGCTCTCGCGAGGTCGCTTCTCTTTGTATGCGCCATTGTAGCACGTGTGTAGCCCTGGCCGTAAGGGCCATGATGACTTGACGTCATCCCCACCTTCCTCCGGTTTATCACCGGCAGTCTCCTTTGAGTTCCCGGCCGAACCGCTGGCAACAAAGGATAAGGGTTGCGCTCGTTGCGGGACTTAACCCAACATTTCACAACACGAGCTGACGACAGCCATGCAGCACCTGTCTCAGAGTTCCCGAAGGCACCAAAGCATCTCTGCTAAGTTCTCTGGATGTCAAGGCCAGGTAAGGTTCTTCGCGTTGCATCGAATTAAACCACATGCTCCACCGCTTGTGCGGGCCCCCGTCAATTCATTTGAGTTTTAACCTTGCGGCCGTACTCCCCAGGCGGTCGACTTAACGCGTTAGCTCCGGAAGCCACGCCTCAAGGGCACAACCTCCAAGTCGACATCGTTTACGGCGTGGACTACCAGGGTATCTAATCCTGTTTGCTCCCCACGCTTTCGCACCTGAGCGTCAGTCTTCGTCCAGGGGGCCGCCTTCGCCACCGGTATTCCTCCAGATCTCTACGCATTTCACCGCTACACCTGGAATTCTACCCCCCTCTACGAGACTCAAGCCTGCCAGTTTCAAATGCAGTTCCCAGGTTAAGCCCGGGGATTTCACATCTGACTTAACAGACCGCCTGCGTGCGCTTTACGCCCAGTAATTCCGATTAACGCTTGCACCCTCCGTATTACCGCGGCTGCTGGCACGGAGTTAGCCGGTGCTTCTTCTGCGGGTAACGTCAATCGGCGAGGTTATTAACCTCACCGCCTTCCTCCCCGCTGAAAGTACTTTACAACCCGAAGGCCTTCTTCATACACGCGGCATGGCTGCATCAGGCTTGCGCCCATTGTGCAATATTCCCCACTGCTGCCTCCCGTAGGAGTCTGGACCGTGTCTCAGTTCCAGTGTGGCTGGTCATCCTCTCAGACCAGCTAGGGATCGTCGCCTAGGTGAGCCATTACCCCACCTACTAGCTAATCCCATCTGGGCACATCCGATGGTGTGAGGCCCGAAGGTCCCCCACTTTGGTCTTGCGACGTTATGCGGTATTAGCTACCGTTTCCAGTAGTTATCCCCCTCCATCGGGCAGTTTCCCAGACATTACTCACCCGTCCGCCACTCGCCACCCAAAGAGCAAGCTCTTCTGTGCTGCCGTTCGACTTGCATGTGTTAGGCCTGCCGCCAGCGTTCAATCTGAGCCATGATCAAACTCTTCAATTTAA
>NZ_POWN01000023.1:0-1228 GCF_002928355.1 Pantoea sp. ICBG 828
TGAATCGCCACGGATAATCTAGACACTTTCGAGCCGTTGATAATATTTGTTTTCGTATTCAGTTGGTGGCATCTGATCGCTCGAGCCATGCCGACGCTTACTGTTATAAAACATTTCGATGTAATCAAAAATATCACTGCGGGCTTCTTCCCGTGTTCCGTAGATCTTTTTTTTATTCGTTCGCGTTTCAGTAGCTGGAAAAAGCTTTCCGCAACCGCGTTGTCGTGACAGTTACCGCGACGACTCATGCTGCCTTCCAGACCGTGTGATTTCAGGAACGATTGCCACTCATGGCTCGTGTATTGACTGCCCTGATCAGAATGAACCAGTACCTGTTTTTGAGGATTACGCCTCCACACCGCCATTAATAATGCGTTCAGGACAATCTCTTTTGTCATGCGGGGTTGCATTGACCAGCCGACAACTTTCCGGGAGAACAGGTCAACCACCACGGCCAGATACAGCCAGCCTTCGTGAGTTCGGATGTAGGTTATGTCCGTCACCCAACGCTCATCTGGTGAGTCCGGATTGAACTGCCGCTGGAGCCTGTTCGGTACCACGATGCTGGCTTCGCCTTTACGTGCCCGTGGGCTACGGTACCCAACCTGAGCTTTTATACCGGCACGCTTCATCAGCCGCCAGACCCGGTTCACTCCGCACTGCTGCCCGCTATCCCGCAGGTCCAGATGGATCTTGCGATAACCATAGACGCAGCCAGACGCAAGCCAGAACTGTTTGATCTGCCCGGTCAGCATCTGGTCTGCCTGGTGACGCTGTGAATGTGGCTGCTGAAGCCAGACATAAAATCCACTCGGATGGACGTCCAGAACTCGACAGAGCAAACGAACAGGCCAGCAACGGCGGTTGTCGCGGATAAAGGCGTACCTCAGTCGGACAGTTTTGCGAAGTACGCCGCGGCTTTTTTTAGTATGTCTCTCTCGTCGGTAACCCGCTTCCGCTCTTTCTGGAGTCGGCGGATCTCGGCCTGAGCATCTGACTGTTCTTTATTAGTGGATGAGTCCGGGCCGTACTTCTTTATCCAGGCGTAAAGACTGTGGGTGGTGATATCGAGACGTGTTGCAACGCTGGAAACAGAATGACCGCGATCAACAACCTGTTTGACTGCTTCGATTTTAAACTCTTCGGGATAACGCTTACCGCTCATGGGCACCTCTCTTTAAGCCATCTTAAATGACTCCGAGGTGTCTGTTAAAGCCGTGGCGATTCA
>NZ_POWN01000024.1:0-1091 GCF_002928355.1 Pantoea sp. ICBG 828
GTAGATACCGTCTTGCCGGTTACCTGGCAAGACATATTTCGGCATCGAACGGACGACCCGATTTCAGCACGCCATAAGCCAGCTGCAGCAGCTTCTTCATCGCCGCGCACACCACGACTTTTCCCGTTTTCTTACCCGCATCCAGCCGTTTCTTCAGCGCACTCACCGCCGGATTCCACTTCATCGCCACTATC
The DNA here is from genome assembly GCF_002928355.1 of Pantoea sp. ICBG 828. Taxonomy (NCBI): domain Bacteria; kingdom Pseudomonadati; phylum Pseudomonadota; class Gammaproteobacteria; order Enterobacterales; family Erwiniaceae; genus Pantoea; species Pantoea sp. ICBG 828. Next base: position 195 of record NZ_POWN01000024.1, read on the forward strand.
GCAGGCATGTACAGGGCCTTGCGCATCGCGCTGTTGCCCATCTTCGATATCCTGCTTTTGCCCTTCCACTCACCGGACTCCTGCCGCATCGGATTCAGACCCACCCACGCCACAAGCGCCTTGCTGCTGCTGAACCTCGACATGTCCCCCAGATACGCCAGCATCGTGCTGCTCAGCACGCCCGCGATGCCCGGGATGGACTCCAGCAGTTCCCTGTTCTTTTTAAGGCCCGGATCATTGTCGATATGGTCGTTTATTGCCCGCTTCGTTTCGTCTATCTGCGCATCCAGCGCCGCAATGACCACGCGGATTGAGGGCTGCACCACCGCATCCGAGACCTCCAGCCGGTTCTCTTCCATCTGCCGCATTTCCTGAAGATTCGTCAGGCGCTTCACCAGCGCCTTCAGCCTGCGTTCATTCAGCGGCGCCGGCTGCCACAGCGACGGGCCGTGCAGTTTACAGTAGCGCGCTATCATGCGCGCATCGTCTTTATCCGTCTTGTTACGGCTCAGCTCCGCCTGTCCGAAGCGCCTGATGCGCGCGGGATTTTCCACGCTGACATCATAGCCTTCGTCGTGCAGGAAGGTGGCCAGCGGCTCACTGTACGCGCCGGTAGCCTCCATGCAGATATGGCAGCAGCCGAACGGCTCCAGCCATTTTTTCAGGGCGATAAAGCCCTTAGGGGTGTTGGGAAAGACTTTGGTTTTGTAAGACGTGTCGCCTTTCCAGACGGCCACATCAAACTTTCCGGAGGCAATATCAATGCCGACAGGCATACGGGTTTGCATAGATTCTCCTTAACAGCACAGGGAAACCGCCATGACCATCCTTATGGATGCGTGCTCGGGGCACAGGATACCGTCCGGTCTTGAAGGCGGGAGTTAAGTTGCCGGGGAT
>NZ_POWN01000025.1:0-694 GCF_002928355.1 Pantoea sp. ICBG 828
ACGGCTGTAGCGGTTCATATCACCTTACCGTCGCTTTTCGCAGATTAGCACGTCCTTCATCGCCTCTGACTGCCAGGGCATCCACCGTGTACGCTTAGTCGCTTAACCTCACAACCCACAGGCGTTTATCTGTCTGCCGTAACGGCTGCGCGTAAAGAATGCGTCGTTGCCCGGTGCTCGCCATGCTCACGTACGTCAGTACGCTCCGCTGGCTGTGCGCCGGCTCGCCTTGCCTTCTTTACTGCTCGCTCGTTACTGCATCACAGTTGCTTGTAAGCTGTAAGCTTTTGAGAGACTCGAACACATCGTAAATTTCATTCTTATTACGGAGAATGAAAACGACGTGTCGTTTCAATTTTCAGCTTGTTCCGGATTGTTAAAGAGCAAATACTTCGCAGCATGCTTAATCAGCACACTCTGAAGTATTATCGGTAACGCCTTTCACTCATTACCAGCAAGTGGCGTCCCCTAGGGGATTCGAACCCCTGTTACCGCCGTGAAAGGGCGGTGTCCTAGGCCTCTAGACGAAGGGGACACTGAAGTCTCTTTCGTAAGACGCTTTGCTCATTACTTTTTCATCAGACAATCTGTGTGAGCACTTCGCGGGAAGGTATCTTCAGGTAAGGAGGTGATCCAACCGCAGGTTCCCCTACGGTTACCTTGTTACGACTTCACCCCAGTCATGAATCACAAA
>NZ_POWN01000026.1:0-686 GCF_002928355.1 Pantoea sp. ICBG 828
AGCACGTCCTTCATCGCCTCTGACTGCCAGGGCATCCACCGTGTACGCTTAGTCGCTTAACCTCACAACCCACAGGCGTTTTGCAACGCTGCAGACTGCAAGCATTTGAGAGACTCGAACGCATCGTGATTTCATTCTTATTACGGAGAATGAACACGACGCGTCGTTTCAAATTTTCAGCTTGTTCCGGATTGTTAAAGAGCAATAACTTCGCAATGCATTCAGTAAATGCATTCTGAAGTTGTATCAACGCGGGTTCGTTGATGGTGGAGCTAAGCGGGATCGAACCGCTGACCTCCTGCGTGCAAGGCAGGCGCTCTCCCAGCTGAGCTATAGCCCCGATGAGTGTTGTAAAACGCATGAGTACCAAGGAGAATCATTTTTCAGGCAAGGCGCAGGGTCGCGACGCATAGTCTTCTATGCGAGCGGCGCTGTAACGCAGCATGAGAAATGATTTGGTAGGCCTGAGTGGACTTGAACCACCGACCTCACCCTTATCAGGGGTGCGCTCTAACCACCTGAGCTACAAGCCTGCAGGCGTTTTACGCTCTTCTCTAAGTTCATCAGACAATCTGTGTGAGCACTTCGCGGGAAGGTATCTTCAGGTAAGGAGGTGATCCAACCGCAGGTTCCCCTACGGTTACCTTGTTACGACTTCACCCCAGTCATGAATCACAAAGTGGTAA
>NZ_POWN01000027.1:0-569 GCF_002928355.1 Pantoea sp. ICBG 828
ACGGCTGTAGCGGTTCATATCACCTTACCGTCGCTTTTCGCAGATTAGCACGTCCTTCATCGCCTCTGACTGCCAGGGCATCCACCGTGTACGCTTAGTCGCTTAACCTCACAACCCACAGGCGTTTTGCAACGCTGCAGACTGCAAGCATTTGAGAGACTCGAACGCATCGTAAATTTCATTCTTATTACGGAGAATGAACACGACGCGTCGTTTCAAATTTTCAGCTTGTTCCGGATTGTTAAAGAGCAATATCTCAAACACGACGTTACCGTCAGTTTTGAGATATTCTGTGGAGACACCTTTCACCTGTCACCAAGCAGTGGCGTCCCCTAGGGGATTCGAACCCCTGTTGCCGCCGTGAAAGGGCGGAGTCCTAACCGCTAGACGAAGGGGACACAAAGTGTCACGACTTCGCAGCCGTCCTGCTCGTTACTTTTCTATCAGACAATCTGTGTGAGCACTTCGCGGGAAGGTATCTTCAGGTAAGGAGGTGATCCAACCGCAGGTTCCCCTACGGTTACCTTGTTACGACTTCACCCCAGTCATGAATCACAAAGTGGTAAGCG
>NZ_POWN01000028.1:0-477 GCF_002928355.1 Pantoea sp. ICBG 828
GCCGGTATACTCTGAAGTAAGTTTCAGTACTGTAATGGTGGAGCTAAGCGGGATCGAACCGCTGACCTCCTGCGTGCAAGGCAGGCGCTCTCCCAGCTGAGCTATAGCCCCATACAGTCACTGCAGAGACCATCTACATCCACTCACCAGGAGTCACGTTTCTCACACGGGAAATGTGATTTCGTCTCAGGCAAGGCATGTTTTCGCGAAGCATAGTGAACTATGCGAGCCGGAAACATAACGCGGCATGAGAAGAAATCTGGTAGGCCTGAGTGGACTTGAACCACCGACCTCACCCTTATCAGGGGTGCGCTCTAACCACCTGAGCTACAAGCCTGTAGAGGTTTTTTCTGCTCGTTACTTTTCTATCAGACAATCTGTGTGAGCACTTCGCGGGAAGGTATCTTCAGGTAAGGAGGTGATCCAACCGCAGGTTCCCCTACGGTTACCTTGTTACGACTTCACCCCAGTCATGAA
>NZ_POWN01000029.1:0-366 GCF_002928355.1 Pantoea sp. ICBG 828
CTTTTCGCAGATTAGCACGTCCTTCATCGCCTCTGACTGCCAGGGCATCCACCGTGTACGCTTAGTCGCTTAACCTCACAACCCACAGGCGTTTTGCAACGCTGCAGACTGCAAGCATTTGAGAGACCCGAACGCATCGTAAATTTCATTCTTATTACGGAGAATGAACACGACGCGTCGTTTCAAATTTTCAGCTTGTTCCGGATTGTTAAAGAGCAAATACTTCGCAGCACACCGTTGCCGGTATACTCTGAAGTAAGTTTCAGTACTGTAATGGTGGAGCTAAGCGGGATCGAACCGCTGACCTCCTGCGTGCAAGGCAGGCGCTCTCCCAGCTGAGCTATAGCCCCATACAGTCACTGCAGA